>CBDETU010000001.1:0-38183 GCA_965242965.1 Candidatus Poribacteria bacterium
GCGTGCTGCTTCGGTAGGCGAGTGTAGGTTGGGCAATCGTGGGAATGAGTTTAAGCGGGGTGCCGGTCTGGGTGTATTGGCAGGGTTGGCTACGATTTCAACGCTGCAGTCTCGCAGTAGTTCTGGGGTGAGCGTTGGCAGGATGTCACAGAGGATTGGGATAATCTCTTTGAAAAGCACGCCTGTCTGGAGGTAGTGTTTGACGTCGCGGTGCAGTTCGGGTGCGCGGTGGATAACTTCGCTGAGTAGATTTCGGATGTTCCAGGCGCGTTGCAAGAGATGGGGCAGGAGCGGGAAACAGCATCGTGCGCGTGGTGCGAAATGATAGTGAGCGGCATCGACGTAGTGACACATCGTCTTGATAGGCCAATCGAGAATGATAGAGAGTGCGCGGAAGAAGGGTGGCGAGGGGTAGGTAGAGCGTCTCCATCTGCCGATATTCTTTCCGTAGCAATTTCCGACGATGGTTTCGAGTTCGCGTCGGAGTCGTGATTCGGCGATACCGCAAGTTTGCATGCGTTCGGTGAGTGCTTTTCCGAAGGCTGTCTGTGCGGTATAGAGTCGGTAGGGCTGGTAGGAAATGTCGGCGTGTTCGCGTTCTGCGGCTTGCAGGCGTGTCACGATTTCGTCATCGGTCCAACTTGTTCGGCTGTTCAGGACTTCTCGGAGTCGCCGTGCGAGGGCGGCATGTCCGATTGCGTAAAGTCCTGCAACGTCCAAGTCTGCTTTTCGGTAGTTGCAGGGTTCGCAGACGAGCTGTAAGTTGCTTAAATGTTCGCTGCCGCCGCGGGCGCGGGGCACAATGTGGTCTACTGCTAAAAACGCTTCTGTTGTGCCGCAGAGATTACAGCGCGGTCCTTCCAGGGCGAGCAGGTATTTTTTATCGACGGCTAAATCGCGTCTGGATGCGGTTCTTTTGTGTGTAGACTTGCGCGCGGGCAAGCTCTTTTCATAGTGAAAGGTTCTCATGAGCGTGATGGTGGTGCGCGCGCGAGTCAACACGCGCGCGCACCGGCTTAAGTCTCTCATATCCGTGAAAAATTGTCAAGACGCGTTTTGGCGCGTTTTGGCATATTTTCAGTCGAGTGGGTGTGCAAGATTGCACACCCATCTGCGGCGCGGGCTTAGGCTGGCGGTGGCGGCGGCTCTGCTTCGTCATGAAGGAGCCGATTTAATGCGCCGCCGTCACCGCCACCTGCTGGTGAGTCAGCCAGCCGATGCTTTCTGCGTGCGGCTTTGTAATCCCAGGCGGTGTAGTCCTTCGTAAACGTCGGCGTGGAAATCGTCTTGTCCCGGAGGCCGATAAGAATCGTGTCGGAAAGATCTCGGCATCCATCGATACCGTGATAAATGAGCTTCTCTTCCCAACTGTAGACCCACTGGTGTCCGACTCCGTTCCGTTTGGCGATGTCCCGAATGGAATCGCGAAAGGGAGCGGCCAGGGCATTCGTGACTGAGCGTAGGGTTTCAACTTCAATTATTTTTGGCATTGTTCTTCTCCGTGTCCGCGGTATGTCTTAAAACGTTCGCATCGCGCATGCCGAAGACCGCTGTCTATCAGGGCTTCGTTTTTGCGAAACTTTCGATTATTAAGACAGGTTTAAACAGGTAAAGTTGGGCGCGGTTTTCAACCGCGCCCGGTGTGCTTAATCGCCGAACCGTTGGCGGATGCGTGCGAGCATCTCTTGCCAGGTTGGCACGTTGCGGGTGGTTGTCGGTTCGCTTGGCAGTCGGAGCGATGGGTAGATATTCTCACCGCACCGCGGGCAGCGTGTTCTGCCGTGCGTATGTAGGAAGGACGGGCTTTCACATGAAAATTCCGTCTGGCAGTCGTGGCACCAGCAGACTTCATTAGCGAGTGCGGATTGCACGCCGAACCGCCGTTTGAGTTCGAGGGCGATTGCGTATTTATCGCTGTCAATCGCGTTTTCGGCGAGTCCTTCCAGTTGTGCGCGTGTCATGTCGCGAAGTTTCATGACTTCTTCTCCTTTCCCGATATTCTGCGAATTCTTGCGAATGGGTGGGCGAGGGACGGTCCCTCGCCTTCAACAGCCGCGTTGCTGCGGCTGTCTCTTAATACATCTCGTAGCTGGTATGAATCCGGAGCTCGTGTCCGTCATAAACCTCGCCACCGAGTTCGTCGCGCGTTGGCATGTCAAGACACTCTACCGATTTGACGCGTCGTAGCCGAATCATTTCAAGATCGGGTAGGACGATGATGACGTTGGCATCGTCTGGCACATCCTTCAGTGCCTCTTTCAACATGTTGGCTTTCATCGTGTTAGCCGGGCGCGTTGCCGCGCCCGGTCTCCAGTCGGTGAGGGTTAGCGTCTTTCAGCTAGCACCTCTTCGAGGGTTTTGTCGGCTGGAACGCGTATCCGGACGAGTCCGGTGGCGAGCGTAAACACTTCGTGGACTGTCTCCCCATCGCGGGGGCAACAGTCACAAGTGCCTGCATGGCATGCAGGATTTATCTGTGCGCCGATGGGATTGTAATCGTCATCGACACTGAAATCCCAAGCGTCCTCGGCTGGCTCTTCGGTGAGCGTCTGATAGAACGCCTCCGCTGTGGGATAGGCGGGCGGCGGTGGACAGACCTTCGCCAGCAGTTCCGCACGCCGTTCGTCGTCAATGTTCATCGCCGCGAGCCGCGCGATTGCGGTGTCTCGGCTCGGGGCTTTCGCGAATGTCGTCCGAGTCGGTCCGTCGCCGAGGGCGAGGATGTTGGACGCGTTATCGACGAGGAGCCAGTCTTGCGGGTGGAGCTCTTCAGGCACGGCATAGGCGAAAACATATTCGGCGCGTCGCCATGCATATCCCCGTGTGCGGAATTCTTCGTTCATCTCATCGCGCGTGGGCGCGACGAACTGTTGCGTAGTCATGATTAGCATCTCCTGCGGGCTTGAATGCCCTGTGGATTTTGGATTGCATCCCGATACGTTCGGCTACTATTGCTGTAGCAGGGGGTAGGGCAGCAACCCTACCCACGATGCTGATATTAATTATACCACATTTTAAAGCAAAAGTCAAATTAATTCGACCTTTGTCTTAAATGCCGTCAGGCTCGGCTGAACGCCGGCATGTTTCCAAAACGCCGAGTCTAAGCGTATCTCGGTAAAAGGCAGGCGATTTTTTTATTAAGACATGCCGCGGACACGAAATAAAAAAAAGGGCGAGGGACCGTCCCTCGCCCTACGGTAGATGCTGGCTAGCGCAATCCGCCGAACATGTTGCTCATGCGTTGGGTAGCTTCGGACATGGAGCGTGCGGATTTTTGATTGCCCTGCGCTGTCTGTCCGGACCCGCCGCCCTCCACTTGGAGATTGCGCGGTGGTTCGCTTTTCTGGCTGGCTTCGATGCCGGCGATAGCGGCGGATTTGACGGCATCGATGATCATCGCGGTATCTGCCTTGATGATGCCTTCGATGAAGGATTGTGCTTGCGCGCGGGTGCCTTCGGGCAAGAGTTCGTTGAAGGTTTCCATGTTGTCGCGCATGCTGTCCTTGAATTCTAACTTGGCGAGTGCGATCTGCTCCGGTGTCATCTCATCATCTTCGCCGGTGGCGGGCTCACCCCGTAGGTTGAGCATATCGGTGAGAAACTGCGTATTGGAGCGTTCGTCGGTAGTTTGCGTTTGCGTGCCTGTGCCTGTGCCCGTGCCTGTTTGGCCCGGGTCTGGCGTTTGCCCGGTTTGCTGTGCGCCCGGGTCCGCGGTCATTTGTTCTTGCATTAAAGCCTCCTGTGTTTGAATTATCGTTTTTATCGTTCGGCTCGGAGTGCGGCTTCTTGCCCGGCCAAGACTTCCTCGTCTAATGGCGGCATGCCTTGCGGAACGCCGGGTGTGAGGAGATCATCGACTTGCAAGCCGAATCCCCTGTCCAGCCCGAGGAACTCGATAAAGCGTTCGGGCGAGAGTTGATAGCCGCTGGCTTGTAAGAATTGCACTACCTGAAGTCTGCCGGCGAGTGTATTCGGAATGGAGGTAGAATCTGGCATCACCAGCTGGTATCCAATTTTCCGTGCGTCTTCCGGGAAACTTTCAGGCAGATCTAGCCCGCCGCGCCAGAAATGCGGTGCGAGGGGCCGGTCTGCAAATTGTTGAATGAGTGTGAGTTTGATTCTTGCGCGAATCAAGCGGCTCTCATTCATAGAGGTGACGTTATCCGAAACCTGATTAATCGCTGCTTGTTGCAGTGTGTTTGCGAGTCGTCCGCTGGCGTTACTTGAAGGAGATTCCCCGATAAATACGGGTGAGAGCGAGGGCATCATACCATCCATCACTTCGGCCAGCATTTGGACGAATTGAAACAGCGCGACGGGGATGTCTTCCGGGGGCAGGTGCTGGATATCGCTCATCTCTTTTCCCTCTTCGAGTTCGATGACGATACCGTGTTCTGCGAGGATGCGTTCCCTATCGAGTGTGCCGTAGGTTGTCAAAAACCGTCCGACGGAGGTGTTTCGATTAATGAGGATGAGATTCGCGAGGAGCTCATCGTAGAGTTTTTGTTGCGGCCACATGAACGTCCCATATCCATAGCCCCAAAAATCGTGAGCCTTCCCGTCGCCGAGGAGATTCAGAAAATTCCGCCAAAGCACGAAGGGATAGGAGGGCCACCAGTAGGGGCTTTCTTGGACGCGGCTAATCTCATCGTTTACCAACGTTGCGAGCACGAGCGGCGTGCGGCACTTTTTGATGTTGATACCGCAGTCGTCGGCTTGTTCTTTATCGAGCCACATTTCATCGACGCAGTAGCTAGCGCGTTCCCAATCCGAATCTCGGTGAGTCGGCAATTTATAGCGTCGTTTGATGTCGCGCCCGAGGTGCCAATTTCGGTGAACGACATAACTTGCATCCGAGAAGTCAGCGTTTGCACATTTTGGGTCTGGTGCAAAAGTCAGTGGATCGATGGCTTCGCCAGTCACTACCTGTCGTTTGAAATCGTAACGGACTTTGCTAATGGCGTTGCCGCAGACGAGATTATGCGTGACGAGGGTGCGGAGCCTGTCGCCCTCGTGGTCTACTTCGTCCATCATGTCCATCCAGTTCTGAAGATCTTGGACGAGCATGATATCTTCATCGAGGGAGGCGCGCTTATCGGGTTTCACTTCGATGCGCGGCATTTGTTCGAGGAAGGCGGGCAGCAAGCGATGAATGCCCTTTTTGATTTTCGGATCGAGGGAGGCGGCGACAAGCGGTCTGAGGTTACCGATGCGAATATTGCCGCTGGCATACACCTCATTTGCGTAGATGGCGAGTTCGCGTCGCATGCGATTATGCGCTTCTTCGCTTGCCGAGAATGCGTCGTCGCGTAGTTCTGTAAGTTTCGACATCGTGACGTTCCTATCGGCGTTCGCGTATCCGTCGGCGTTCTTCAACGAAGTCCGGTCCGAATGGGCAGGGCGGCAGCCGTTCGCCAATTACTGAAATCTCGGACAGGAATTCGTAGACGACCTGCTTATCCAAGTCTTGTTCGTGCGGATAGAGTTTCGCGTAAGGCAGTTCGCATAAGCGTTCGAGTCCACGAACATATACTTCGGGAAACCAGAGGCCGCTGTGACCGGGTTGGCGTTTCCCGTTTGATAGATGGTGTTTCATGTAGGCGACCCAGCGTTCGTGTTCGGCGTTTGCGAGCTGTTCTAGGAGTGCCTCTTTCTCTTTCTCGTTCATATTTTCTCCAGAAGTGCTTCAAAGTCTGCTTCGGAGAGCGATTCTGCGGTTGCAGCCTTGAGCAGTTTGAAAAGTTTCGGTGGCACGACGAAGGCATGCACGAGGGTTGCGACACCGATGTTCTCGATGCGTTCGCCAATGGTGCGCATGACGTGATGCGCTTTTTTGGAGTGCGCCACCTTTTCATTAAAAATGCAGAGGAGTTTCTCCGTCGGTTGCAGCTGCCGAGCGTCTTTCACGACAGCATTGACAAACTTTCGCGGGTTCGTTCCGCCGCTATAGAAATGCACGGGTCCGCTTCCATGTTCTTCAAGGAAATCGAGATGCCGGTCAAAATCGGTAGTATAGAGATGCATCGGTTACTCCGTTGCGGCGAAGTCCCTGTAGAGGGATTCGAGTGCTGCTTTCTCCGGTGCGGCGAATTCCCTTGAGATGGCTTGGAGTGCCGCGAGGGTAGGGGGTTCTCGCCGTTTGGGAAATTCATCGTCTTGCGTGCGTTCCGGATAGTGCGCGACGATGGCTTCAAGATTCTTAAACAGGTTCGATGTTATCACAAACGCGCGGGCGACATTCACGATGCCCAATGCCTCGGCGCGCGCTTGGATCTGCTGTCCGATATCGAGCAGCAGCGATGGAATAGGTATCGCCTCTTCATCAAAAAACAGGATGAGTTCCTGCGGCGGGAACAGCCCCCACAGTGTATCGATGACGGTATCGACAAAGGTGGAGATGCGCGTCTCGAAACGATAGAATAGTATTTTCCCATCGTTATGTTCGAGAAAGTCAAGGACTTTCCGCAGGTTGATAGCATCGTGCAGGGGGATATGCATCAGTCTCCCTCGTGTGTGCCTTCCGTTTTCGCTGCAACCCGCCGGGCGGTGCGATTTTCAAGCTCTTCCAGCGCGCGCCGCAGATGCCCAATCGCCGACGCGTTTTCATCGCATGCGAACTTGCCGTCCTGATAGAACTGGATGCGCCCCATCGCCGCGGCGATGACAGTTTCGACAAAAGCCCCGTTCGGTTCTTGCCGTTCGTCGCTGTGGATGCGGCCGAGGGGGCCGTTCTGCCATGAGATGGTAATGCCTCTGCCGGAGGTTACCCCGCCTGCGGGATTTCCATTTTCGTCGGTATAGTGCTCTTCAAAAAAATCTTGTTTCATTTAAACTTCCACCTTAAATTCTTCGGCTCGTTGTCGTCGGCGTTGTTGTGTTTCGCGCCGAACGACTTCCAGTTGATTGACTCGTAGTTGACACGCACCTTCGAGTGCATCCGGTCCGTCGATGAAATCGGCTGTCGGGAATTGTGACAGCTGTTTCATAAATTCGCCGGGTAGCCCTTCCCGGAAGGCGAGCCAGCCGTTACTAATCGCCGGCTCAAGCGCGGCAATGCGTTCGATTTTGTTGTGGTAACGCGTGAGGAATTCTAGTGGCACTGTAGCCTTGCGCTGTTCGCGCAGTGAAGTGAATGTCAGGTTGACATATTCCTTAATGGCCCCGGTCTTGTCAATGAAATCCTCAACGCCAAAGCGAAAGCGCGGACGTTCGCACCGCACCAGCCCGCTCTGGACATTTTCTAGTATATCAAATGCACTTTTAATTTGCAATGATAATTTGACTCTGTCCAACCATGCAGAATAGACGTAGCCTTGACAGCCGGCGAGTGACTCTCGGTTGACGGTGCGCCCACCCGGCATGGGCACCCAGACGACACAAACTACGGCGGCGAATGCATTATCTACCGAATCCTTCCCGCCTGCCCAATCGAGCAGGAGGGATGCGCCGGCCATCTCTCGCCATTTGATCAGTCTGTTATCGCTTCTTTGAAACCCTTCGTCTGTCACCTGAAAGGTAATCGCGTTGTCCATGTCGAAAATGGCTTTGCTCGGGTCGCGGGTTTCGTTTTGCAATTCGCGCAACACCGCCCAGTAGCCGACATCACAAATCTCCTTGCGGACATCAAGATAGGTTATCATTTCAGGCCAAAGCTCTTTTACGCCCGCGGTCATTTCTTTCTCGTGCTGCTGATAAAAGGCATCGGCTCTTGAAACGCGTTCGGTATCGGGACGGGACATGTCTGTCAGGAGCTGTTCCCATTCTTTCCAGAGCGGCTCGGCGGTAGGGTGCCATAAATCAGCAGGCTCTTCGATCGCCCGGTAGAGTTTCGTCATCCAGCCTGGGCGGCTGCGGAGGAGCGAGGCGGTAGATTCCTCGTGTTTAATGGTGTCGATGTTGAGGAAATTCGTGCTGCCGTCTAAAGCACCTGCTCGCAGAAAATCGGTGTCGAACCAGTCCTGGTCCTTCTTACGGACATCGGGATTCAGCACCTTTTCTGCGTCATCTAAATCGTCCGAAATGATGAGACTTGGGCGGTGTTCGCGACTCAGACTGCCGCGAATCTGTCCCCCGCGCCCTTTCGGTTCGAGTTGCACGCCGTTGGCGGTGACGAGCGACTTGACACCCCAGTGCTTTTTTCCCGTCAGATCGCCGAAGTAGGCGCGGAGTTTCTCATTGCTTTCCAGTTCGGCTTGGATACTCTTGACGCGCGATTCTGCCATCTGATACGATTTCGAGACGATGATGATAAAGCGTTCCGGGGTGTAACCCATCGCCTCATCGTAGTCAACATAACAGATACGATGCAACGGTAACATCACGGCCATCAGCGTTGATTTCGCGGAACCGCGCGGGGCGAGGATGTTGACTTTGCTGCCGCGGGTACCGTGGGGTAGGGCGTGGAACAGCTCGTAATGGTGGCGCGCGAACTCGATGGGCACATAGTGCGGCAAAAAGAATTTCGTAAACAGCGGGAGGTTCCAGTAGGCTTTTGCTTTAATCAACTGTTTCGCTTTCGCCGGGTTCGACTTGCTGAGCGTCAGGTAAGTCTGATACGTCGCCGATATCGTCATCGTCTTCACTTTCGTGAGATACGCGGATGCGTGTGCCGGGGAGTAGTCCATGGAGTTTGGCTTCATATTCGTCTTCCTGTCGTTCCGTCTGGATGAGCGCAACAAAGTATTTCGACGCGGCCGCGTCGTCAGGATGCGTCTGAAGGTGACTTTCAACTCTGTCCATTTCATCGCCTAACCTGTCGAGCCGCAGGGCGCGCCGCCGGTCTTGCGTTTCTTTCAATTGTCCACTTTGCGCTGCACGTCCGCGTTCAAATGCTTCCCGAAAACGCGGTTCGCAGCGTGCATCGTTCGGGTGGCAGTTCCGCAGGCGACCGCGGAGCGTCTGGCGATTTTCACGTGTATCGGGCACGCCGAGTTCGCGCAGGAGTTTTGTTATCGCGCGCTTGACACCTGTTCTGTCTGTGCCGAACTGGACAAGCCATGCAACAAACGTGAAACGATGTCCTTCTTGAACGTTGGGAAATGTTCGGTCCATTGCATTACGGCTGTTCCTGTTGTTGCTTCGCGCGTTCGCCGACGCGGGCGGGGTAACCGAGCGTCCATTTATGCTTGCGCATTAAGTCGGCGGCACGGTTCATGCTCGGTGCATCGATGCGATATGATTTTCCCCGAATCGTGACTTCATGGACGAATCCATCAAGCAGCCAATCGCGTCCCGCTGGCGAATTGATAAATTGCTGATATGCCTTGCCGGTGCCCCATGTGGCGGTGATGGCGAGAACATTCAAAACGTCGACGAATTGAATGTCCGGAAGTCCACCACTTCGCAGCAAATAAAGTGCCTCATCAAGCAACGGGATACTCAAGCCGCTTGCGATGGCCTTCGGGAGAACCTGTTGCAATTTGGCGGTTGGCGAGCCTCGCTTCCATGTCTCGGCGCGTCCAAAGCGTTGTGCGAACTCGGCAGATTCTACGAGCATGGCTGCGGTATCCTCACCGAACAATGTAATGAGGCGGTTCGGATCTTGGCCACGAATCCGCTTCAATACTGATGTCAACCCTGCCGGGAGTGCCTTGCGCGCCGCCATATCGTAAATCCGCCCAAGTAGTGCCGGTTCGAGAGCCTCCCAACCATCGGGACCGAGAATAGTTTTGAGGTTGCTCAATTCGGCAGTAGTGATTTTGCTCTTCTCTTTTAAGAGCTCATCGATGATATTCCCCGGTCGCTCTTGTGACTTCCGCAGGAATGTTGCGGCGACACCTTCATCCAGTTGAATCGTATCAAGATAGTCTTTTTTGGCAAGACGCACGGTATCGATGAAGTTATCAGGGAACGCTTCGGGATTCAGTGAAATCTGTTCCTCTAACAGCTGATAGAAATCCTCTGTTAGGGCGTGGTAGAGCCGCGATGCCACCGTGCCTGAGCCTATCGCCGTCATCTCTTTATTTGCGATGGCGAGGTTGATACTATCACGATAGCTCGTGCGGAGCTGGTCAAAATCGCGCAGCGTCAAATCCTGACGTTGCAATTTTTCAAAGACTTCTTCCAACAAGGCGGTGGCTTTGACGACATCGGGTTTCGGGAGCAGTTTCGAGGTGCTAGCCTGCAATGCTTTCACTTCGGCGCGCGTATGGGGGAGTAGCTCCATATCGGGAATGCGGACTAACGGCTGATCGAGCGTTTCACCGATCTTTCCAAACCGTTCTCGAAACTCGCCGCGGAGCCCGAGCTGCCAGTCACTATAATTTTCCAAGGCGCGCGTGCCAGCAATCTCCGGTAGTCGCACATCGCCCAGTTCGGCGACGTTGGCGGCGGCATCTTCTACGGCCTGCGTGCGTTTCTCCAAAATGGCTTGCTTGGAAGTCTCAAACCGCGCCTCTGCACCGGCGATGCCTTCAAACCGTTGCCAGCCCTCGATAGCGGCGGCGCGTTCCACATCCGAAAGGACTGCGACGGGCGTTTCGTCCTTGCCTGCGCCGAACTGCTCGGAGGCTTCTTCAGGACGCATCGTCGTCGTGATGTCCTGTCCCGTAGTCTCGTCACGCCCAATGGGGACTTCCACTTCGGGATTATAGCCGGCTTTGTGTTTCTCCATCCAGCCTGCTGTCCCTTTGAGTGCACCGCCAAGTGCCTCGCCGGGGAGGTTCGTCGGATCCGCGAGTTCGGCAGCGCGTTTTGTTGTTTGCAAGATGCGATGATACTTCGCCGTGCGATTGCTCATCTTCAAGGCGGTGGCACTTCCCCCCGACAGCAGCGGCAGCAGATCGGAAAGGATTGCAAACGGATCTTCGTGTAGTGTCTTTTTGAATCCTGCCTCAGAACCATAGCGTCCTTTGTAGTCTTCCATAACTGCAGCGATGAGGGGATAGTCGCGTAGGTTGAGGGTATCTTCTCCGTCAGCTTCAGTGAGATCCTTTGTCAATGCACCGATGTCTTTCGCAAGGGCCACGGCGATGCTCGGCAGTTGTGGAATGCCCTTGACAGTATCCCACAACCCCTTGCCAAATGAGCGGTAAAGGGTGCCGCTTAAGGGACTGATGCCGCTCAACGCCTCTTTCCAGCTGAGTTCTGTTGCTTCTGCTGGCTCTTCGGTTGACGCTTCGGTTGACGCTGGCGCGGCGGATGGTTTCTTTTCCCAATTATCCTTCAGATTCGGCATCGGTTTCTTCCTCGTCTTCGGTTTCTTCCGCGTCTTCGGTTTCCTCCTCGTCTTCGGGGTAGACTTCATCAAGAAGAGTCTCGCGTTCCGCGTCCGACAAGGCATCACCAAAGATGTCACGAAGATCTTGGCGTTGCGCCTCGCGGGTATCCCCTGTCGACTTGGCTTCTTGCATCATCGCCACTAATGCCGAGCGCGTCGTCGTCTTACCATCGGTGGCGGTGTATGTCGGTTCTGCCTCGGAGTCTTCGCCGGGCTCTTCGCCGGACTCTTCGCCAGGCTCTTCGGCTGACGCTGATGCTGTATCATCGCCTGTCGCATCGGGCATTTCGGAACTGAGTAAAATCTTATCCCACCCCTGTGCGTCGAGTACCTGCTCAGCAAGTTCGGGCGAAGATTGTCCGCTGTAATATGCGTGCTGGCTGCTCCGCAACGATAATAGGTTTCCGTCAATCGAACCTTCGTTGATATCCTCGTCTTTGAAAATCGCGGGGAGCATGCCCTGCACCCGCGCAAATTCTGATTCATTGACGGCAGCACCAGAGATCTGCTTCAGAAACTCAACGAGGTGGCGCGTGATACGCGTCTGAACCTCGGTGGCTTTCTTGCGCTGCTCTGGCGTGAGCTTGTCAAGCCCGGAAACACTGAGCGTCCAACTTTGCAACAGCGAATTAAAGTCTTTTTTGTTCATCGCCTCTACGGCGACAGAGAACAACCGCCCTGTCTCGACACCGAGCTCTTTCAACTCACGAAGCCCGGTACGGATATCCACCAGTTCCCGCGCCGCGGTGAGACGCAGCCCCGCCAACTTGGAGGTATCTAAGTCGTTGAACTTATCGCCAAACAGCCGGAATGCGCCCGCTTGATTGTTGGCAGCGTATTCCGTCGCGATGGCTTGATAGAATCGCTCCGCTTCTTTATCCGTCAGGGCGAGCCGATTGCCGAGCCGCAACGTCACGCTCCGCACGGCGGCATCGGGTATGCTTTCGAGTGCCTGCTGTGCGGTTTGACTATTCGTGAGGGGCGCGCTACTGGCTCGGCGCGTTGTAAGTGCCTCTAGCGTTTCGAGTTTACGTTCGAGTTTCTGTGTCTCATCGAGGGGTAGCGTATCAATGATGTTCCACAATCCTTCTACGGTAGTGGCCAGTTCGGGGTTCGCGGCGCGGAACGCCTCGGTATCCTGGTCTAATTTGGCTTGCGCGGCAGCAAGCATGCGTTCATTTTGTGCCTTCGCTTCTTCTAACGCAAGTTCCTGCTTGCCTTTCATCTCCTGAAGTGTCGTCTGGCGCGTTGTCTCTTGTTCTTCGCGCTCGGAGGCTTGTGTGCCTTTTAATTCTTGCAAGCCGCGCTCATGTGCTTGCTCCTGACCGGCGAGTGCCTCTTGTTGGGCGAGCCGTTCTTTATCGAGTTGCAACATGGCGGCATCTTTCAATGCGCCGAGTTCGAGCTTGCGGTTTTCGAGCGCAAGCATGGCTTCATGGCGCGCGCGTTCGTCTTTCGCTTGCCGAACGGCGAGCTTCGCACCGCTGACACCGCGCAGGGCGGCCATCAAGCCTTTTGCTGCACCCCGTAGGGCATACATTCCGTTTGACATGTCTCCGTCCTTCTCGCATGCATTAAGCCGCAAGTGTCTTTAAGGACAGCTCTTCGGGCAGCCGCCCGGGCGTAGTTTTGCCCATTTCTTCATAGAACTCGAAAATCTGGCGCATTGTTCCAAGCGCGCTTTCAACATCGACATCGGTATCGGGACTCTCGCCTAATTCGGAGAGGGTTAATAGATTCTGAACGGTGGCCCCGAGGTCTTCGTAAAATGAGTCATCCGTAGTCAGGAGGCTCGCCATTTGGAATGACTGGAGATGGGCAGCAGGCAGCGCGGCTTGCGCACCTTGCTGCGCGGCGATGAAGGGCTCTTGCTGCGCGCGCGCTACAATCTGCGCACCCGCTGGCGAACTGCCAAGCCCCCGCGCCGCGACATTCCCGGCAACGCGATTCACGACAGGCTCCGCACCGCGCATGATGGCTTCGCGCTCGGTAGTATCAAAGATGCCGCGCGCCTGACGCGACAGCATCTTCCGGAAGTTCTTCTGGTCTTCCAGAACTTCCAACTGGATCTGTTTCGCTTTATCGGGAAATAACGTCTCGTAAACTGTCCCCACCGCCGTGGCGATGTAGGGTATCGCCTGCGGATTCGCAGCTAACCATGCAAAAGGACCGGCCATATCAGTTTTCCTCTCTGCTGTATACCCCTTGACTCCCCCTTCGGAAGGCGTTCTAGGGGCATTGTGGCGTTCCGAATTTTAATAGGTCCCGCGGCTGAACACGTGTTGGGTGGACTCTGGCGCAACATCTACTGAACCACCACGCCGCACCTGCACATGTTGCTGCCACGCAGAAATATTCTGTTTAATCCGACGACGGACATGCGGTATCGCTGTCCTGTAGGTGCTCTCGTAATCGCGGTTTTGCACCTCCGTCTCGCGGTCTGAAAATCCAAGCTCACTCCCGCGCGCCCAATACAGACACCGATGCATCAAGCAGGTCTCGAGCTCAACGTCTAATTCCAGCTCATCGTTTTCTCTGTCTAAATCTAACTGCTGGAACTGGCGATGCAGGCGCGAGTAATAAATCCAGATAGATTCTATCCCCGGCGCATCGGTGCGGTTGGGCGCAGGGGCAAGCATGAGCGTCTTCGCCGCGGACTCCGGTGATAAAATCCGAATCACATCGCCTTCTTTAAACTGTGTCCGGGTGCCACCGATGAGCTCGCCATAGCCGATTTCTAGCCACCCCTCCTCGGCATTCCGGGTGACGTTGTTAATTGTCGTCTGACTCTGCTCATCGGAGAGGTTGAGTATCCTGTCACCGGCTTTCACGGTGGCATAGGCGGTATCGACGCGGCACTCGTTGGAAGAATTGGAGACGACGGTATCGACGGCTTTCTCGATGGCGGAGTTCCCCCAAATGTCGAAATTCCACGGTGAATTCGAGGAGACCCAACTTGCAAGTGTCTCAATCCCCGGCAAGGTCGCGGGGTGCAGTGGATACCACTTGACATCGTTAAAAGCGACCGCATGCATGGTGACGAAGGACTTCGGTAAACCGTACTGATATTGCCCTTCGACGGCCACGAGGAAGTCTTTGATATCAACAGAACGCGAGCGTGAGGAGATCTCGCGCAACGCCTCATTCACCTGAATGAGCAGGTTGGCTTGCGTATGGTAATCCCCGTGCGGGTCACCGAGTTTCACTTGGAGTTGGGCGATGAGTTCTCGGCAGTTCATGTCTATTCCTCTATCCAGATATATTTGGGCAAATTCACCGCGGGGAACACTTCGTCGAGCAGGGCGTAGAGCAACGGATCGCCCTTTATCACCGTCTCTTGGCGCCACCTACCATGCTCGTCGTCTCTGTTAAAATCGTCAAACCACTCTCCCGCACCCATCGCCCAGTATTCCCTTTCGTTCTTCATGGCGTGCAAGTTGATGTCGTTATAATATCCTTCGCCTTTGAGTGCTTTCTGATAGGCAAGCGTATACGCCGTCGTCAAACGCTTCCCAAAATCGGGAAAGAGGTGCGGATTATCGTCAAACGTATAATCTATGGCGTGCGCCATCTCATGCACTACTATGCCGCTATCCAGTGATTCTTGGCGCAGCGTTGCATCGAGGTGATAGACAACGCCGCCCGCCGCGAGGTGCCTCGAAACGCCGCCGGTGTTTGAACGCGTATAAAATCCCGCGAACCGACTGAACGAACTTAGCTCGCCCGGCATGGTTACATCGTCGCCTTCGGCACCCACCAGCACGTAGTAAAATCCGTGTTCGGGCGACATCGCTTGACGTAGTTCGGGCATCTCCGAGGTCATCATCAAAAGAATCTCGCGCGCCGCATATATGAATTCATCGCGTGCGCCGACAAGGGAGGTGCGATCGGAGGGGGCAAGGATGGCGATACCACCCGCATCGATGTATTTATCGTAGAACAGCCGGTTCGTCACCTGCAAATCGCAGAACGGCTGGAAGAGGCCGGCGGCTCGCGGTTCGAGCTGCGTTACCACCAGTTCGCCGGTTTCGGAATCGAGGTGTTGGCCGCTCTTGTGCAGGAGCACGAAATCCTTGATGTGGTCCATTTTCTGTTCCCAGTTACCCCACAGTGCGTCCTGAATTTCCACCGGCACGGGTGAGATAACCATGTCGCTGCCGGTACCGGCTTTCACCTTGTCGCTAAGCCAGTAGCCGGCATCGGCATCGGGTGCCGGGTTAGGGACAGGATGGACGATGAGTTCTGTGAGCATGCCGCGTTCGCCGTCAAAACACCCGGCGGTGAGGACGATGAACGCGAGCAGGTAAAACGTGAATCTTTTCATGAGTGTTCCTCTTGTGCCGACGGTAATGTCGGCAGATAGAATTTTCCATGCATGAGTGTGCCACTGTCTTGTCCCTGTTTGAGTGTCACGTTGAATCTGTCTTGCATGGAGCGGATGTTGAAGTTAAAAACGTGTGCAAGCAGCATTGCGCACACTTCATCATCACCAATGTAAGGGGCGTGCTGTTGCATCCACTGTACGCACGTTGGCAGCTTCGTATGGAACCACTTTGCGGGATAGCACCACATAATACCGAGCGGCTTCGCGTGCTTTCCTGTGAGTGTCAAATGAGACGCGCCGACGCGTTCCAAAAGCATCTCGATGGAAATGCCACCTTGCTCTGTTGCTTCTAGAAATGTTCTTAACCAGTTCCATTCAAACCGGTCAACGCGCAGATAGTGCAGTTCTTCTGCGGGTTCCTGATGCAATGTTTCAAAGAGCGAATGATGGTCTTGTCGGAAAGACATATCGGCATCCCAGACAACAATCCAGTCATATTCGGCGAGGCGCGTATCCCAATACGAACACATCTTCTTGCTGAGGCGAGCCCATCCATTGCCGAGCCGGTCTGGCAGTGGTGGGGCGTGAAACCACAGCACGTCTTGCTCGACATCGATGTGGTTCGCGTCGAAGACATCGGTGAGGCGTTTATATAACACATCCTCGACATAGAATTTGATGGATACGCCCTGTGCCGCCGCATCGGTATATTGCAGGCAGCTCCACCGGGAATAGATGGCGGCGCGGACAAACGCATCGATGACTTCTTCCGGATAGTGCACATCGACAAAGAGCGGAATCAGCGCGAGGATACGTTCCGATGGGGCAACTGTCGTCGCGCGGACCGGAGGCAGTTGCTCTATGGGCAACTCCATGAGTGGTTGATAGATTGCATCAAGCATGGCTATGAACCAATTGTAACTGTTCCATCATAGGTGGTATTCGCGGCGATAGTTGGCGCGCGACCATAGATGGAACCTGTAAGTAGTTCGTGTGCGCCGACAGGCTCTGGCGCGCGTCCCTGCACCCGAACGATTGTTTGCTGTGGCCTGTTTGGGAAGAGCGTCGCCGATAACGATGTCGGCGCGTTGGGATCTCCTCCACTTGCCTTTGTGAGCGTGTAGGAAAATTCTGTCTCCGCGGGTCGGCCAACCGAGTATTTGAAAATAACCGACCACTGTTCGCCTGAGTTTGCCTCGACGCGCTCATATTCAGATTCTACCGTCATCGTAGGTAGAACGTCATCCACGCTGACGAATAAGGTAAATATATCGCTTGCTGTTGCCATCTTTTATTTCCTTTATTAGGATACGAACTCCATTTCGTGCACGCGTGCGGGTACATCCCCTTCAGGTTCTTGATAGATACCGCCGGCGATGCCGCGGAGCGATTCGCCGTGGAGCTCCAGCTCAATAATTTGAAAAGCGTTTGCTAGTATCGATATGAGGCTTTCTTCAAGATTGTGATTGAAAGGAAAGCAGTACCGATGTTCCTCGATGGGCACGGGGGTGTCGAAAACTTCTAATTCCATCACCGTCCGGTCTGTCCATTTCGAGATGTCGGGTAATTTTGTCGGCGGGCCTAGCCGATATTCTCCCAACATGATTGCGTAACGCACGCCCTCTTCCGCTTCGTTCTCAACGTAGATAACTTTGTATTTTTCGATGAGTTTATCAAGCGTTTTTGAGGGCAACGTTGGATTAAGTAACAGATAAAATGCGGGTTCCATTATCAATCCGGTTGATAAATTGTCAATGCACCGTAATAGGTATGATCCATCATCACGTTCGGTGCGGTTAACGTGACGATACCGAATTGTGCTTCGCCGGTGTCGGGTTCAGGTGTATTCGGCGTAATCTCCCATGTCGGGATGTTCGTCGTCAATGCATTTTGCAATTGCTCGGCATCCGTTTCGTTAATGAACCACTTCAGTTCAAACCGCGTCGATTGCGGTATCCCGCTGCGATAGATGAACGGCACATCTTTTCGTTCGCCGGCGAGAAGGGTGAGCGGTTCCTGAATATCGATTTGCGGTGGCACCACAGCGGGTTTGGGCGGTTGCAGAATGAACATGGATGCGATGCGGTTTCGAGATTTTACCAGTAATTTGCGCGTCGCTTCATCTAGCCGATTGACGAGTGCCATGTTAGTCTCCGTTGCCGCGTCGGCTGCCGCCGGATCCGCTGCCCTGCTGATCCGGCGGCGTGTAACTTTCCACGACAATCGTAAAACTGTCGCTGGAGGTTGCCATTAGCCCAAACCGCAAGACCTGGGTGCCGCGCCGCACACGGGAACGGATGCGTGCCTGTTTTCCAAAAGAGAGTCGGTTCCGCCGCTGGAATTTCATGTTAAACGATACGCTGTCCGGGCTGCGCGAAGGGGTGCCTGTCGTGCGGGAGGCGGTAGCTCTGCGCGCGGTTGTTTACCTGTAATTCTGCCCAGATGAGCTCATCGTCGGCAGCGTTAGGGGTGGCATAGTTACCGAGGACACATTTTGCGATGACCGCGGCGGCCTCATCTGCCGTCGTGTCGGCGGCGGTAAATCCTTTCACCATTCCTGCGCCGGCTTGCACGAGTCCCTCGCCTGTCACCGGTGCATCCTCGCTGACATCCAGTTTGACAAAGCCGAGTCCGGTCTGTTGCACCCAGCCATACGCCAGTCCATCCGTGATGTTATCGTCTGTAACATCCACCTGCGCGAAACCGCGCACGTTGTCTGCCAATCCATCACCCAAAAAAACCGCACCGGGAAAGGCGAGACGGTATCGGGTCGTTGCTACGACTAATGCGGTTTGCCAGTTCCCATCGGTGACGAATCCAACCTGCGGGGTGGCAGTGCTATCTCTGTAAGTCAGCACCTGCACCACGATGGTGTCATTATCAATCCGGTCGAGGACGGTGAAGTTTTGTCCTTCGCCTGCCCCGGCGACAATCCCGCCGATGGCGCCGCGCACATCTCGCTCGGCGTTGCTTTGCACATTAAACTCGCCCGTTGCAATGAGCCGGTTTGTATCTGCAGCCGATGCGGTGGTAATTGCCGTGGCAGCTGTGCCCGCTGCGCTGCTAATATCGGCGTGTTCTGCATCGCGGACCACCTCGCCGATCTGCACGGCCTCGCGGAACTCAACGTAGGACCAGGTGTTTCCGATGGAGTCGGTGGCGAGTTCGCCGAGTCGTTGTTGTTGGACGGTGTGCAGTTGTCGTCCTTCTTCAAAGTCGATTAAAACGTCTGCCATGTGTTAAACCTCCCCTCTATACCATGGTTGTGCGGCTTGCTTGAGTTCGTCCTGGTCTGGCCAGGAGCCGGTGAATCGGTAGGCGCGGTCATCGATATAGACCTTGGCTGCGGGTTTGACGTTCGGGAACGCGATTCGTTCGATGAGTCGTCCCTTTTCGAGGAGCGGCTGCCAGAGTTCGTTGTCGATGGGTGCTACCCATGCGTCTTTGGCAGGGTTTCCGCGAAAGTGTTCGTCATGGAGTGCGAGCCATGTCTTCATGGCGGCTCGTCCTTCCGGTTGCGCGCTTCTTGCGCTGAAGATGGCGCACCGGTAGGTTTCGAGGTAGCTGTAGAGCATGGGTATCGCGCCGGGCACGGGTGCATCGGGGATAACATCGATGCCTTTCCAACCGGAGCGGTAGCTATGAAGAACGCCGTCGAAATCAAAGCAGAGATCGCAGAAGACGGTGGCGGTTTCTTGTTGCTTGCGCATGTCTCTGTCCTATTATGCTGCGGGTCCCACCCTCATGATGCGGATATTCTTCCAGCGGTAGGCTCCGACATGCGACCAGGTTACTTGTGCCCGGTCTCCGATGGCGCCGGCGTGGTCTGGGAGAATGTCCCAGCCTCGTGGATAGAGTGGCATCCGGTCATTTCGTCCCATGCGGATTGCGCTTGGCACGATATTTTCCTCGAGGGTGTTATTGTTCATGATGCCCATGATCTGGCGTTGCATGTTAGACGGCACCCAGTAAGCCATCTGGAATCCTGCGCCGCGGCGTTGATTATCGGAGAGTTCCGGTCTGCCGACGTGGAGCATGTAGACTTCGTCGCTGGGCGCGTGGTCATCGATATAAAAGAAGGCGTTGTAGTACTGGATGCAGGTGATGCCCAAGCGGAGCATGTCCCAGCCGATGAGAATGGAGCCGAGGACATCAGTGCCGGCATTTACAAATTCGGATGCGAAGGAATCCCAGTTGCGTGGATGCACGGGTGCAATCCAGACCCCGCCGACACCTTGCATGTGTTGCAAGGGTTGGCTGACAATCGCTCTGCTGAGCGTCGCATTCTCAGCATCCCAGACTTGCGGGACATTGACATAGCGGCGGTATTTGTCTCCACCTGAAATCTTATCCAGCTGGTTGGGTGGATTTTCATACCAGGGATGCACGCCTTCTTGCCATTCGCCGAGTTCGTCGGGGGCGAGGCCGTTCCAGCTGTTTTCAAAATCCATGAGCTGTTTCAGGGATTCGGGGCGGCGTGCTTCGGGACCGCGGACAGATTCGGGGAGTGCGCGTCCCCAGAGGTCAGCGGATTTCACCATGCCAATCAGGTCTCCTGCATCGGAGTAGCGTTCCTGTGCGATAGAAAAGAGCGTATCGCGGTCGCGGGCTGCGACGCTGGACATGCTAAATTCTTGTTCCATCACCTGCTCGATTGTGAACCCAATATTCTGAACGAGTTCAGTTTCGGCAACGGCGACATCGGCTTGATAGAACGCCCAGTCGGTGTAGTTCTTGACGACGCCGCGTTCGACTCCGTACATGCGCGCCTGATCGAACCCGCCGTAGTGTCGCCCGGTGCCGAGTTCGGTGCCGGTGACGATGGCGATGCCGTCGCCGGCGGGCCCGGATATCATCCTCGCCATGCTGTCGAGGATTTGACAGGTAGGCGATTGATTGTAGAGATTGTCGCGGAGGTAGGGTTCCCAGAGGTGTTCCCTGACGGCCGCGGTCATTTCATTGTGGATTGACATGAGTTCTAGTTCCTCAACGAATCTTTTCCTTTGATTGTTACGTAGACGGTAGGCCGGGTGCGCCCGGAGGCTGGCGGCGGTGCTGGATTCGTATATTCAACGACAATCCTATCGCCGCGGCTGATAGGCACTTCCAGGTCTGGCGCGAGATAGATATCGGTTTCGCCACTCGGGTCTTCTTCGAGCAGGACGGTGGCGTAGTTATCACCGTGTTGGCTCTCAAAGACGACCTGGATTCTTTCAGTCCCTACGTCGGCAGTGTTGGGCGCGGGGTCTAAGCGAATCATCGCGGCGTACCAGCTGCCCGCGGTTGGCACACTCCATTCCAAATCGACTTCGCCAGTGAAAGTTCCATACGCTGTTTGAATCATAAGACTCCATGGGCGCGTGCCGATGATAAACCGGCGCGCGCCACTTTGGTGCGATTAAAGTTAACCCTGTAGTTGCATTAAACAACAAAACAAGTTTCAATCTCGCCCTCGAGCGGCTTTTCGTAGATTGTATCAATTTCCCGTTTTTTTGTCAAGATAAAAAAATTCATCTTGCGCGGGGAGTGCCCATGCGCCGAGTAGCAGCCCTTCCTCTTGATGCAATTGCAAGAGGAGGGTCTCGAGGTCTCCGTCACCGCCCTGCGCGAGCAATTCCCACAGCCTGTCAAAGACGTAGACGTTGGTGAGCATGGCTTGCGGCGATGGTAAACTGGCGAAGGTTTCAAACGGCATCCCGAACAGCCCGGTCTGCCAGGCAATTTCGTAGGTGCCGGGCAGGCTCTCGTAGAGTGCCGTGCTCGGGATTTTGTCGAGCGCGATAATGAAGGGTGCCCAGCCGAAACGGCCCTGCACGATATCGGCGGTGGCTTTGACGGCGTGAAGGGCGGTATGCCGGAACGTTACGTCTTCAGAAATGATGACGAGATTCCCGGCGGGTTCATCTATGAGTGGGCGTTCGATAAAGAAGGCTTGCATGTAGCTTGACATGATTAGCGACCGCTCCTGACGATAGCGTGGAACTGTTCTAACACGGCGGCATAAGAAAAGTGCCGCAGCGCGTAATCTAGCACCTCTTTGTTCCGATAGAGCTGTAGGGCATCGCCGGTGCAGGTCTCGAGCAGCGCATCGGCGAGTTCCTGAATAGTTTGAAATTGATGCACCGGTCTTTCAGTGTTAATGGGGTGCGTCAGCCCCCAGAGTGTTGCACCGCCGAGGGCGGCTTCTTGCTGATTTTGACAACAGGTATCATGGAACGCCACGTGCACGTGATGCATGCAGGTGTTCGCGTAAAACGCGACGGTAGCTTGCGGGACATCGCCGAGGAAGATGTCCGTCACTTCGCGCAGTTCGGCTTCGAGTTTGTGGCGATGGAGTTGCGCGGGCTCGGATGTGCTGTCCCCCCAGGTCTGCGCTGAACCCATATAGACGGTTTCGATGTCCGTCCCTTTGAGCCGATGATAAAGTTCGCCGAGTGCGTTCGTCTGTTTCTGCCAGCTGATATGACTGGCGGCGTAGATTCGCTTCTGTTTCGGGACAGGGTAAAACACGTGTTCGGGAACGGCATCGCATAAGAGCTGCGAGTTCGGGATACCGGCGGCTTGGAACAGGCGGCGGAGATAGGTGCAGTTATGCGTTATCCAGTTCGCCGCGGTGACGAGTTTCTGTCTGCGCTTTGCGGGCCAGAGATAGAGTTCCTGTTCTGAACCGCAGACGAGGATGTTCCGGAACATTCTGTCTAAGAAGGCATCGAGGCGCGCGTCGAGCTCCTCGGCATTGGCATGCCCGAACCACAAGGGTTCGACGATGACAAAATCGGTTGCTACCGTCTCGAGGTCTGCGGTGCGGTGCACATGATACGCTTGTGAAAGCATCTGTTCCATGCGGGCGTATTTCACGCCGAGTCCCCCGCTCGGATTGCGCGGACCGGGGGGCAGTTCGAGTGCGTATCGTGCAGCTTTGTCGGGAACGAGGAGTGTTAATTCCATCTTTTTATGTCTCGTGCAATCCAATTAAATCGCTGCGGATACCGTCGGTGTAGGCGGACAGCTCGAGGACCCAGCGGTTTCCATAGATAGGGCTTAACCCATCCGAGCGCGGATGGTTGTCTACGACGGAGTAGAGGTTCGGTGGCCGCCAGTCGGCATAAAGCCCGGCGACGGCGCATTCGGTGTTCAGCAGCGGTTCGTGTGCCATATAGGCTAAGAGCAGGTTCGCGCCTTTTGGCGAAAACACTATCGCCCAGTCGGAGGCACCCATTGCGCCGATATAAGCATTATCGAGCGGTGAGACATGCAGCTGCCGCGGCACATCCCATGTCTTTCCGAGTTCGTATTTGTCATCGTAGAAGAGATCATCGCGGGTATGCCAAGCGAGCAGTAAGATATCGGGATTGACGTTTGCAACGAGCCGATTCAGTTGTTGACAGGGAACGCGCAGCGCGTAGTCATCGAGCCATGCCGCGGCGTGTTCCTTTCCCTCGCCGATTGTTCGCCACATCCGCATGCAACTCCATGAGCAGATGAGATGTCCGTAGCCGATGTTGGGCTGCGGCGTTTTCTGGTGAAACCCGAAGAATTCGGGAAATCCGTCTGCGCTGGCGGCTTCGCAGATTGCGCCGACATCGGGATAATCGTCTTTGTCGCGCGCGACATGGAGCTGTATCTCATCGGGCTGCACGCCTTGTGCGGCCATCGCACCGAGCCAGAGGAACTTTCTATCCGGACGCGAGTTGCGATTCACATAGTGATGCATCATCTGAGAGCTCCCAGCCGAACCGCTTAGTGCATTCAGCTAACACTATCGCCGCGGCTTCCGCAACGGTTGTTTCTGTCGTGTCAATCGCAAGCACATGGGGTGCATGCTTGACTCGCTCGCGAAAATAGTCCATCGCTCGATAGGCAGCACCGCCGGGGACATAGTTTTCTTTGACAATCGGATACGAACCGCCCTTGCGGTTGGCAATCCGGTCGGGTATCAACTCGACATTGCAGAGCGTGATGACATGCAAATCCACCGTGAACTCGAAATCCGCACCGCGGTAACTCGGTTCGAGCGGCAGACAGGGATTATCGAGGATGCACACCTCGCCGGCTTCCACCACCGGGGAAATCAAATGAAACCACTGCTGGCGATGTAAGATATGACGGAGAGACTGCCGCGCCACCGCATCGATATGCCACGCATCCCGATACCGAAACAGCAGGTCGCGCAAATGATTAATGCCAAACCTATCATCGTGCGGCACCCATTGCGTTGGCAACACAGATGCAAGGTGTTCGGATACGGCGCGACTCACCGAGCTCTTTCCGGTGCCAGACAGGCCATCAAACGCGAGGATCGTAGCCATGTGCTTTTCTCCATGTCTGCATAAAGTCCATCGCCGCGGCTGCGCTCGTTCGTCGCGCGAAGGCAGGCACATGAACCAGGTCTTCAAAATATGTCATCCCTGCATCAGAAATTCTTTCCCGCTTTGCCCATTGTAATTCCCGCGCCAGAATTGCAAGAACCACCTCATCATTAGGTGTTATTTGACACAGCGATTTAACTAACGCCGACGATTCTTCCCACAATGGCTGCGAGAGTCCATACAGAAAGCCATGCACGTGTTCAACACCCTCACGCTGCCAATAGCACAGCTCTTCCTCGGCATCTGTCCCTAGCAGGTTTGCTAATGCCTCAAAAAAACCGGGACGCGCATGCCGAAAGACACGGCTCATCGCGGTCTGGCGGGGTGTGCCCATCAACAGTTTGGGGCGGCGCAACAGATATTCCTGTTCCTGCCACTCCGACAACAGCATCTTACAGGGCTGCCGGGATGCAGTTTGACGTAACCATGCGGAGGCATCGATATGAAGACGACGCTGAAATTTCGCGAGGCCGGGTGCAGCCCACATATCAAATTTGATATTCCACCCATCTCGCATATCTTGATAGGACGGTAACGTCACGACATGCGATTCAGGAAAATCGCAATGCTCAGCAAATTCCCGAAAGCCCTGTAATCCATTTTCGGAAACACCGATGAAGATGGGAACGCCCTCTTGACGGACATCCCAAAAATGCAACATCTGCCGTGTTAAGAAAAGTGCAGCCTTGCAATAGCCCTCAAACCTTGCAAGCCCATAGTCCGCACCTTCCGCAAAGGCAATAGAGAGACAGAAGGCTAATTCCTCATGGAATGGATAGTCCATCAGCGGCGCGAGAGATTCTGTTAACAGCGGCATTTCCAAATGGTAGGGACGTGTCCAGTTCGGATAGCTGTCGCACCACTCGGTGTGCTTCGCGTGGATCCAACGCCCACCTTGTTCAAGCACGTGAGACTCTATATTCATCTCGGGGCCTCCTCGTTTATTGCGCCGAAGACTCGCAACCCAACTCTTTCGCCAGTTCCCCCGCGCAGCCCTGCTGCGTCTCATCTAGTGCCGGCGAATCTGCAGACGGTCGCGCACTGTCAAGGCGTTTTATCTCGCGGTCAAAACGCAGTAAGGCTTCCTCGGCCATATACTCGGCAGTCTGCGCATTCCGCACTTCTGTTGAGCACTGGTGGAAGTTCGTCTCTGCCTCGATACGTTTCGCTCGCGCTTGACTTCTCTGCCGTAGGAAATAGTCGCGCCCAAGCAGTGGCTCGCGGTGATACGAACGCGCCATAAACTCCGGGTATTGCATATCCATCACGCCCAACGCATGTGCCCGAAGATTCCGCACCTCGGCAATACAGTCAATCACCTCGATGGGCGGATTCCCGACAAACACAACCTCTTCATCACCGGCATCGTTCTGGCGGATGGCGGCAGTAAAGTGCTGCGGCACATCAAATCCCGGACGCGGCACCTCGAAGGTGCGGATTAAATCGACACATTGTGCCGAATATGTATCATGATGCATCGTTTCCTCCCTGCATTTTAACCTATACGTCTCTTCTTCGGGCCCTCATCCCAGACGGGCCGGGAGATGGAACGGAAAAGAGAATTTAAATCGGACCGCGGGGCCCTAGATAATTGCTAGTACTAAGACTGTTACGTGTCAACGGCTCGTCACGGTGCCCTATACCCCATCGCCTCGTGCGCGCTTTTTTGTGGGGGAGGGCCCTCACCGAACTGGGGTGGGCTCTCACCGAACTGCGGTGGGCACTATCAGGACTGCCGAATTCAGGCGATTCCGAACTGCGCTCGCGACATCGAGGCGACTATTACGGCTCTCTCGAAATCCCGATGAATCGCGCCCGGCATTCGGTGCCTGTCGCAATCCCGTATCGGTTTCCACCGCCCTCCTTTCTTCTGGTCGATCTCGTGGGTGGCGATGTTTATCCGATACTGCTCGTTGAAACTGTATCGCCAGTCGCCTTTCGCTCGCATCTCGCGCCGTTGTTCCGCCGGTCTGCGCTTGACGGCGCGCTTTTCAGGCGGCTTGGGATAGAGCTGGAACACGGAGATCTCGTGCGATTTTGATAACCGCTCTAGCATCCCCGCCTCACGCAACTCGGTGATGAGCTCACACACCGTCTGCTTGCCAAACCGTGTTAACTTGGATAACGTCTCCATCGTGCAAGGATTCGTCATCCCTGTCTTCCAATCGGAAAAGCGTTTCAGCACCACCCATAACAGGCAGGCTTTCCAGCTAATCTCGCCGGCGAACATCCGCTCGAACGGGCCGCCGTTCCCGCGCGGCACCGCAAACTTCAGCGGTAAGCCGTCCTTATCGCGCGGGATATCTGCTTCATCGCACCGATGGTGTGTCAACTCGTAAATGGTGCCTTTCTGTCCGACGTTGACTATCCGCACGAGGGTGTCTTTCAATCGAGTGACAGACTGCCGCAGGTATCGCGTAGAGATACCGAGCAGTTCGGCGAACTTCCGGCGCGATGTCCAATGCGTCCGCCCGTTCTGCCAATTGCTCCGGTAGTTCAGTGTCAATGCGATAACCGCATCGACGGGCTTCAATTCGTGTTCCATCGTCAAGAGTGTCAACGCGCTACCCATGCCGAACGGCACCTGCATCGTTGTCTCTTGATACTCAATATGCGGCTTATATGCCACCGATCCAACGGGGCGACCGCGCCGATTCTTCCGCTTTCGACGGTTCATTCTAATCTCTCCCTTCACCGCGAAACTCAATGACCGCGAGGGGTTTTCAGGGCTTCGCAATGAATTTTTAATTTGACTTTTGGGAGGATTTATGGTATACTATTCTTAGTTTATGAAGAGTAGGATTGACTACCATTAATCCTCATTGGGCCTCATTGGGATGCGCGCAGTTAACGCTGCGCGTTTCCTTTTGCAATTGGTATTATTTTACCTGATTTGCAATAAAAACGCAAGTTAAAAAAGCGCGCCGCGGCATGTCTTAATAAAAATATGTCGTCATTTTCGCAAGATCCGCTTAGACTCGGCGTTTGTCGATATGCCGGCGTATCGGCTGATGTGACGGAGTTTAAGACAGATTTATACCGGATAAATGATCTGGTATGGCGAGGGACAGGCCCTCGCCCTACGATTTGCGGTTCATTCGCCAGAGCGTCAGCAGATTGCCGAGTATTAGCCCGATGGTCATGCCGTTAAAAAATGATGTCCAATCCATTGATGACCTAATTGGCTGTCACGGTCACGAGAAAACTCGTCACCGCAGAGCCGGCTTCGTTTGTCGCGACGAGACGGATGTTGCTATTACCAGCATTCACGGCTGTCAACGCGAGAGTGCTTGTCTCTGTCAACCGAACCGTCACAACCGAGGTCTGCTCACTCTGCACGGTATATGTCAACCGCTCGCCAGTAAAGACGTTGCTATAATCAACACTCTGCACGACTCCCCGCGCCAGCGAGACATTTTCCAAATGGGCGGCGACGCTCGGCACTTGCAATACCCGAATCCGAATCCCGCGCCCGACTTCGCGGGCCGTAAAGGTGCGAGTGGTATTCGCCGCGAGCAGTTCATCGGCACCTGCGGCGATCTTGATGAGGCTCGGATTCTGCGCGGCGGCGACGAAAGCGGTTGACGGGCCGCCCGTTCCCAGCCCGATACGATGGATATAGGACATCTGCGTTGTCATGAGCGGTGCATAAAAACGCGGGGTTGCACCCTGCCGTGTTGTCAAGCGCAGATTCTTCCGATGACTGACGAAGGTGAACCCGGGCTTTTCGCCGAGGGAGACCTGGGCGGAATCCCGAACGAAGGCGATATCGGCACCCAGGTCCTGCATCCGTTTGGCTTCCCATCGGGACATGACATCGATGATCTTCTTGGCGCGTCTATCACAGGCGATGAGCCAGGGGGAGACCACTTCTGAAACCGCAATCTGATACACCAAGAAATCAGTGACACCAAAGTTGCTAATCTGCGAATCGACTTGCGCGGGTAGCTGGGAAGACAGGCTCGCATAGCCGAGTTGGACCTCGCGTTTCAGCATCGCCATGTATCGCAATTCGCGCTGTGCGGTATCGCCGGTGGGGATGGCGATACCGAGGGCGGCGTGCGTTATTGCGTTTGCGTTGGGGTAGTGGGACAGGATAGCAATCTTCGCCGAAATCATCGGAAAGTAGTCGTCCACGGATTCGCGGACGTAGACAGGCAGGTAGAGTTGCGCGTTGGAGAGATGAATCGCGCGCGTGGGCGGATACGTATAATCATACGCCGGGTCCTGCGGTGTCGTAATCCAGTCCCAAATATCGAAATGCGGTGTCTGCGCGCCGATGGGGAGTGCAATTGCAACCCCTGCCAGCATGAGCAGACAGAAAATCCTTTTCATGAGAGTCCTCCTAATTTGCAGTTTTAGCATAATAAAAACCACTTACATAAATTCTAACCGCGCCCGCAGCAGCCGTAGGCTTCACAATTGCGAGCGAGAATCTATTTCCACTATTCGTATGACAGACAGCTGTAATATTCGCGGGATTAGTCTCAGTGGAAAATATCTGACTAACGTGAACATCGCCATTGGCATACGGCAAATTCCAATAGATGAATTCTGAATTCCAAGCCCCCGACCGATTTGCATTCCCTATAAAACTAATGAACACCATATCACCGATGCGGAAAACACGCTGCCAACTAATAGTTACCGTCAATCCGCCACTTATCTTCGTCGGTGTCCAGGGAATATGAATGATGTTCGGATCATCCGGCGTATTCCGAATCCCCTTCAGTGTTGACGTTGCGAAATTGAGCACGCCTGTGGCGGAGGCCGAGGTTCGCACGAGGACAACCTTTCCGGTATTCTTTGCGATGGGGATGACAACGGAGCCGGCGTAATCGAGTGTTGTTGCGACATCGGTGGGCGGATAGGAAGAGGAGCCGAACTTTGCATCGGTGAGCAGATAATAGCGATTTGTGACGGTAGCTTCATCGTCGCCGGTGGCGATGAAGTAGAGGCTTGCGGTTCCGTTGCGCGAGCCAACGCCGCTGCCCTCGAACGTCATGGTGTAGTGCGTGTATCCGAGTTGGCTGCTGGAGCCGAGCGATGCGAAATTGACGGCTTTCTCGGTGACGGTTGCATCGTTTTGTGGTGCGGTAGACTGGAAATTCGTTAAGGTCAGGCTGACGGATGCGACATGATTGATGGGGCTGCCGCCTACCTCGAGGTCATCGAGTTTTTGTGCGATTTCCTGCACGGTGTCATCAGTGGTAGTCAAGTTTCCGTCAAAGCCGGATGCGTGGACATAAACATTATCGGCGGCGGTGCCCACCTTGATACGTCCTACTGCTGTGCCATCATAAAAGCCGGTTGACGAGATGCGCGTGAACAGGACAGCGACGTTCGTCACGCCTGGGGGGATCATCCCCCGCAGGTTGACAGATTTCGGTGCTTGATCTACGGAGATGGCAGAGCCGCCGGTTAACCGAGTGCCGCTTGCGGAATCACGTCGAATCTGCACGTAGACATCCATCGAGCCTGTCTGCCTGCCCGTGACAGTCGCCATCAATTGCACTTCGAGCGGTCTTGAGGTTGCTTCGTTCAGCAATGCTGTCGGGAGCGTTATGAGTGTTTCGTGTGCGGCGGTGCCTTGATTCGTAAACGAGATGGAGACCTCGTGCATTTCCTCGAGGTCCAGTGCATCGCGAAACGCCTTTTCTTGCACATCGGTATCGGCGAGCAATTTACTGGCCGTGAGGGTATCATCGGGGAGTGATACGTTTCGAGTTGTGCCGGTGCCGGAGACGTTAATGGGTGCAGTGCCTGTAATGTTCGTGAGTCCGCTGACAGGTGCGCTGGTATCTCCGCCGGCGAGATGCACGAGGTCGCGCACCTGTTGGGCGGCGTATGGGGATAACCTGAAGAGATTCACGGGAACATCGACATGGATTGTCTTTCCCGGTGAATGCCGGTACTCAAAGCCACCTTGCGTTCCGATGAGGGTCAGGTTATCGAGTAAGATGCGATTTCCCACACTGCCGGCGTTGGATTCGGTCGGCGTTCCAAATGAAATGCCGTAGCCTGCTAAGCTGGTGCCACTTGCAGATCTCAGGATAATCGTCCGTCCTGTCCGCAGAATTCCCGTGGGTTCGATTTGGTTTGTGTAGGTGAGCGCGGCTGCCTGTGTCAGTGTTGGCGCGCCTGTCGTCACTGCCAAACGCATCTGGGGATGCGATGTAACTACCTCGGGGTCAAAATGATAACCGCCCTTGATTCTGCCTTCCTCGTTAATGACAACCTGTCCCGGCTGGACCCTATCGGCGAATTGCAACTTTGCATCCGTGATGCCATCATCCTTGACAAAGACCTTTCCATCAGCAATGGTGATGCTTTCGCCAGCTGTCAATGGCTGTTCGTTTGAAAGCGTGATGCGATATGTCCATGTGCCGAGTTCGGCTGCTACGGTGCTGTCCTGATTGACGATGTCAATCTGATACGCCCGCACTGCATGGGGGATGTCCTTCGTGATGGTGACAGCCGTGTAATTCGCGCCCGTATTTTCTGCGATGCCGGTGTAGGTTTGCGTAAAGTAATTGTGTCCCGGTGGCGCATCGTCATCGACATCCAGCTGGATGTCAATTGCCGCGTCGCCAGCGTTATCCTTTGCGCGCCATTCGCCTCGAAGGATGAGATGCACGTTTGCATCGTAATCTTCTGCATCGTCTAGCACGGTGCTATCGAGCGTAATCCAATCGGAGCGAGTTTCGCTGGGTGGGATCTCCGTTGTCGGCGCTGCGCGTTGATTCGCTTTGAATGCCAGTGTTCCGTGTTGCGATGCGGCGACGAACGGTTTATTGGCGATGAAGTTAGGTGATGCCGAGTTATCCTCGTCCCAGTCAGGTGCGGGTGCTATGGGGACTCCGTCAAGATACGCGTAAGGGAATTTGCGCTGTGCTGTTGTCACCGTAATGTTTGCGGTAGGTGCTGTGATGCGAGCGAAATAACTATATTGTCCCGGTATGCCCGTGTAAGCGTGCCAGGTGTCGGTGTCGGTTGTCAAATGCGAGAGATCCTTTTCATAACCGCTGCCGATGGCATAGATGCCGACGAGTTCGGGTAGCTTGGATGTCAGCACCCTGACGAGTAGCGTCTGTCCGGCAGTAATTGTTTCAGACGTATTCCAACCGCCGGGTGGGAATGAGGTGATTTGATTATAGCGGGTGCCGCTGCCCTGGTAGGTAACCAGGTCTGGCACAGTTACCCATTGGAACGGCTGGAGGGAGGCGGTGTTTGGGAATCCGGTGAGGTCTTTGGGTTTATTTCGGATGAAGTTGAGCGCGGTGGTATCCGTCTGATTCCAGTCAGGCTGTGTCACCGAATTGACAGCGTTTGCAGCATTCGGCACCAACGCATTCACACCACCCGGTGGCACCACCCGATAGGCAGATGTCACACTCACAAGTGAATGCGCCGCCAAATTATCATCGTGCGGCGTAATTGAACCCGTCGCCAAAAAGGGGAACAACGGCGTGGAAAGTCCATCGGCATCGACATCTGTTCCCTGCACTTCGTAGTAAAAGAAGATGGTTGTCTGATTCGTCAAATCCGCAGTGATGAGAGTCGTTCCCGCTTGTCCGTCAACAGGAATCGCCTGTTTGGGCGGTCCACTTCCCACATTCAAAAGCAAGCGCGCCGATGGGGAGACATCGACAGGGCCCGTGAATGTCACCTTTGGCCGGATGATGTTGCCGGTGTTAAAGGGGCCACGGCTCAACAGTTCAATCTTTTCAATTTCAGGTGCAGAGATATCCTGTTTCTCAAAGCTCGGATAGATGAAAATCGTATCATTCACCGAAGCCTGTCCTGCCTCGATGACATAGAAATAGCCGTCAAGGAAGGTTATGCCCCGTGGCTCACTGTTGTCAGAAGCCAAGTTAAACTCGCGGTCTGCCACTGTTACGCCGGCAGTTGTCCGCACCAGCACCTTATTATCGGTATCATCGACGACATAGAGATTACCGCCTTGCACCTGAACACCCCGTGGCTGAACCGTTGATGCAAAATTTACCCGATTCGACTGCGGTTGGAGAGACGCGTTCAAAGGCATCACTCCATCAAACACACCACCTGTAAAGCGGGCCGTCAACCAGTAGCCTGTTCCGCCATCCCACGAAATGCCCCGCGCTGCCTCAATTTGTCGAGGGAAGTTCGAGGATTCATAATTACCCGATGAGGAGTAAAGTCCGACTCCATTATTCGTATCGCGTCCCTGCGTGCCTGCAATCACAACATATTTATCTGTCGTGTCGTTCCACGTGAAACCCGTTGTGCCGAGAGGATTGAAAGCAGAATCCGTTTCCATGACGATGCCTGCAGCATCATCTACCACCCCGACTTTGTCCCACGAGAACACACGCCCCGTGTTGCTTTGGATAGCCACGATGTCGTCATCGCCATTGACACTCAACCCTTCCAGATTCTGATAAACGGTGCTGAACGAAGCCTTCCGCAGCACAATAAACGGGACGCGCAACGTGGAAGAACCATCCGAGTTCGTGGCGATGATGTCAACGAACTTCACCTCCTCCGTGTCAGGTGTGCCACTGATGATACCATTGACAAGTGCTAGCCCGCTCGGCAAGTCATTTGGCGCATCACCAATGCTGAACGTAGCAGAACCCAACACCAAGCTATTCAAAGCAAGAGATGAGTAAGCACTGCCCACGCGCAACCACTGCCGCGACACGCGATGCCAGTGCGGCGGTTCGGGGATAGAGAGTCCCCATGTCTCGACAAGCTCGCGGAGCTTCGCCTCGAAACCGGGAATCTCGCTGAGTGTTGGCCAGCGCGAGGCGAAATCGGGAATATCCCGAAGATCTGCCCAAGCCACGGTGAGTCCTGTAATATCCACCGCGGTGATAGGTAACCTGTCATTTCCGGTGAGCGCGGTTAAAAGCGCGACAAGTTCTGTGCCGGTGAGCGGCGTAGGGGTTGTCGTCGAGCCGAGTGGAATGGTGAGCCATGCATCGGTGGCGCGGATCCGCAGCCGCAGCCATGCATCGTTGGATTGATGAGTTGCATGCCAGCTTGCACCATCCGAAGACCATTCGGCGAGTAAGCCGAGAGCCTCGACGACGGTTTTGACCGAGGGGCCGGTGGCAGTTCCGTCATTGGCGGCCATAACCTTGTCCCACCATGTGAGGGCGGCGTTGGCAGTATTTGGGGCGATGGTATTATCCACGCCGAGGATAGGTTGCGCGTGAAGATCTTGCTGTTGGGCGGTTGCAACCTGTGCGATGCACAAGCAGATGGCGATGAGAGCGATTAACGATTTCATGATTTCCTCCGTTTATTCAAACACGACACGATACTGTCCTGTTCTGCCGAGTAGGGGCTGACGAACGTATCGGGTGATGTTATTGATAGTGACTTGCTGCCAGTCGTCGATAGTTTCCTGTGCGCCGCTGAGTGCGACGTTCAGAATGTGTGCTACGGTTTTACCTGCTGGCACGTTAAAATAGTGTTTCGGTGCTGCGGGCGTTGTGGTGGGGAAGTTCCAGACTGTGCCCAACGTGCCACTATTGGCAGTTCCGACGGGCATATTACTGGCATCGGCGATGCCGTAGTCGGTTGTTTCGGCGGGCGGTTGCGGGTGATGAATAACAAAAGGCGGCGTGTATCGTGCGTCATCCTGCGTTGGGTCTGCGTTATTTCCGCCTAATATCCCGAGGTCTTGTCTTCCGAGCGTATCGCCAGTCTGGTAGGGGTGATGCCATGTCGTTCCGCCGTCGCTGCTGAATTCCCAGCGCGGGCTGTTTTGTTCGGACATCAAGGTGCCGTATAATCGCCAGACGGTGAGTTCGGGGCTAGTCTCGACGGTATGTTGCGCGCCGTTCCCATCGGTATACGTCATGTTCCGCATAACGCGCGCGAGGGTGCCGCGGCGCAGTTGCGTTGTTTCGGAAGTATCGCCGTTTTGAATAAGCGCGCCATGGACATCTCGCACCTGTCCGAAATTCTGATAATATGCAATGCCGCGGTTTATGGGGTGCGCGGCACCTGCGTGGTGGTTATTGAAAACTATCCAGAAGATATTCGCGGAGCCGTGTTCGAGGTAGGACCAGTACACCTCTTCTGAATCCGGGCGCGAGTATACGAAATATACCTGCGGTGGCGATGTTATCCGCTGCCAGTCTTCCGCGAGCACCCCAGCGTGATAATAGAGTTGATAGAGATAAGACGTTCGGAGAGCGTCATCGGGGCCGTGCGTGCGGGATGCCTGATAGAGATAGAGTTGTGCGACTCCATCGCGTTTATCCGCATCGTTCGGTGCGGTGGTGCCGGTGCGGAAAAGTGCTGTCGGTTCAGTGCCGAGTGTGCCTTGGACGAACGAGAGTAGGCGCGCGATGGAGACGCGTTCCACGTCGATTTGACCGGGGGTGACGCGCCCGGCGGGGATGAAGAGTTCGCCAGTGTCGATGTCGAGTTGGCTGTCAGGCACTTGGCTAATGTCTTCAAAATCGTAATGTTCTATAATTCCGTTTCCGTTCGGCATTTCTTATTCGTCCTCGAGGGCCTTAACACGCGCCGTTAGGAGCTGGAGCGCGTTTGAAAGGTTCGTGTCGATGTTCTGCCACTGTCCTTCTAAGCGGATGTGCAAGGTGCCGTGCATCAGCACCATGTCGCCTTCGTTTGCAATGTCCGGTAAGGTTTCTACCGGCTTGATGGTGTTCCCTTTTCGGTTATCGATGCGAGCGAGATTGGCGGTGACACTCGGGTCTCTTTTCATGATGATTAGACAGCTGCGTCCAGTTTCAGGCCGCGCAATATGACTGCGCCGGAGCCTTGAATTCGGATGCGGCAGGCAATGCCGCGTCGGTTAATCGGGACCCGGAGTGGGCGGAGTTCGTCCCGCGTGAGCTCCATCACTTTTTGCAAGGCGAGTCTATCGTCACTGAAGATTGAGACGAGGACGCGCGCCGGTCCGGTGTCTTCCACCCAGACATGATTACCAGCGGTGATGATTTTATTTCCGAATCGCCAGCCCTTTAATGTTCGGGTGGCGTTGGCCAGGTCAAATCGTTGTTGCGATGCGAGGATGACAGAGTTTGCGATGCCGGCGATTTCGAGCCATCGGAAATGCTTGAATCGTTCCGAGTTCCAGTCAAGGTCCTGCGATTCCCACAGCCATTCGATGGGTTCGTCTCCGTCCGCGATGTCATGCGAGTGTTCCCAGATGAGCTCCTTAAGGTTTTCCTTTCCGGTAGCGGCGAAGAGTCGTGCGCGATTTTGTTCGGCGAGCGCGAGCTGGTGAATTTGCTGTCCGTCGACTCGAAACCATGCGCCGTTTTCAAAGTGATAAAAGAGCTGTTGGGCTGTTCCCGTTCTGTCCTGTAATTCTGCGGCGAAGAGGATACCCTGGTCAGGTAGCACCTCGCAGAGTCCGGATAGAGCCTGTGCGCCTTCAAAGTCTCGCTCGATTGCATCCGAGACTTTCTGCACCGTGGCTCCGTCGGTGACATAAAACCCCGCTCTTCCTGCGAATCCGATAGTATCGGCGAGCGCGCCCATTGCGTGTGAGGAGACAGGCCCGGCGTGTCCAACCCTGTCAACGTCAAAATTAAATTCGCTTTCGCCCGTCAAGCGAAAGAGTCCACCCGGTCCGCCGAAAAGAAAGACGCCGCGGTGCTCGATGCCCGTTACAGCTGGTCTTCGGATAGTGTTGACTTTCGGGAACGCCCAATGGGTAGGTGTTCCGAACCGCATATCAGAGTAACGTAGTCCTTCCGGTGTCGGTGCGAAAATCCTGTCCCGATAGAGGGCGATGGTCTTCACGTCTTCGGGTAGTTTGTCGTTATCAAACTGAAGTTGCACCTGTTCTGGCCAATGTTCGGCAGAGCCCCGCGGTCCGAGCCGTGTCGAGGTGCGCCCGCGTGGCAGATAATCGATGCGCCGATACACCAGGTCATCGATGAATAAATCGCCTACCCGTGTTCCGTCAGGGAGTGTTTGTTGCAAGGCAGGGACAGCCTGCGATTGATAGAGAAACACCCCGGTGACTTGTCTGTCATCGGCATGCGCGATGCCCGTTAGATTGACGGTAGCATAGGGCGATCGGATAACGTTGACAAGCAGTTCGTTTCCGTCAGCGTCCCGAAATGTCCGTAGATTTGCGTTCGCGTCATCAGGTCCGAGGAAGGCGAAGATTTGTGGTGTGCCGGGATTGCTTTCCATGCCGGCAAATGGGGGTGCGTTGACGGACAGTCGATTTTCAATAAAAGCGTCTTGCGAGTTTGCGAAAACGCGGGCATTCGTCCATCTGAAGACGTAGGCACTTCCCACCTCGAAAATTCCGCCGGGTGTTCCCGGGATGTAGGTTGCATTGGCGCGCCAGTTCGGGACATCGAGTCCGAGCGGATATGCATCGACTTGTCGGTTGCGCGCAATCACGTCTCGCCGAAGATCCAACCATAACCCCGGTCCTGTTTCTGCTTTGACAATTGCAAAGTCAGCGTATTCGCTGATGAGCGAGAGTTTGCCCTGTAATTGCTCGGTGGTGTTGACAAGCCTGTCCCTGTCAGGTTCGTCAGCGAATCGAATCCAGAGCTGTCCATTGTCAAGCAAATAGACGAGGTAATCTGTCGCGGCGGCGATGCCTGTAATCTTTGCGGAATCCCAGCGCGTCTCGACGGTTGCAAAATTAAATCGGGGGACGAGATGTCCGTTTCGGTTTGCGCGTAGATTTTGCACGTTGCGCGCGAATTGTGTGCCGCCCTCTACGCGAGAGGGATCGGTGTGCATTCCCGCCGAAAACCGAGTCACTTCCCATTGCAACCGTTGCATTACTTCCTCCGTTCCTGCCACCATCGCCAGCCGAAATGCACGCCACAGGCATAGCCGAACGTGAGATATTTCATGGCGATGAAATTGGCGATGTCGACGTAGGGCTTGTCCTTCACGTTCAGATACTCGGATACCTCGTAGGTGAGGAATGCGAGCGTTATCGCCAGTGCGAACAGCGCGGGCGGCACAGACTTGTGAAACACGCCCCGCGCGAACAGTATCCCGGCGGCGATGCCCTGCGCCCAGTGCATAATCGTGGCGAACGGGTATTCCGAGAAGGTTAAATAGCCCAAAAGACTAGACATCGAAAGGCTCTCCCGAATCGGTGATGAGGGCCCGCGCCAGCCGATGGTATCTCTCGCCGGTCTGGCGGGCGGCGCGGCTATCGAGGATTTCGTCGGCGGCGGTAGACATATCCCCGGCTTTCAACGCGGCGATCGCTTTGTGGAACTTTTTGAAAGTCCCGACACCGAGATTGAAAATGAGATTGACGATGACTTCGCGCTGCACATCGGTGAACGCCTCGAATCCGTCATCGCCGAAGACTTGGCGTGCATCCCCGATGGCCCTATCAATATCATTCGAGAGCAGCAGGTCTGCCTCCTGATCCGAGATGCCGACGGCTTCTAGATTTCTACCTACGCCGATGGTGGTGATGCCCTGCGTATCCTTGTAGGGTGTGAGCCTGACACCTTCATCGCGGCGCAGCGTTTTGATGAGTCTGTCCCTATCCATGCTTTTCCTCCCGTGTTGTTTAAGATAGCACCTTTCGTGATTTTTGTCAAAGATGGCGTTCTGGGTGGCGATGCCATCCAGAACGCTGGAGAATGAAAATGTCAAGTTCTCGGTTCTATTGACACGGTTATCTTACACGTGTTTGCAAAAAATGTCAAGTGTTAAAAAAAACGCAAGCACGGGCGCGGGGAGCTCGTGCTTGTGTAAAAAGCGGAAAGAAGTCCAGTTATCCGAGAATTCGCAAGACCTGGTCCAATTCGATTTTCCATCGGGTTTGATGGCCGTTCATGACGGAGCGTTGTGCGGCTGTCAGCGTAGGCGTTCTCCAGCCGAGGAATTCGCGGATAGCGGGAAACCGGAAGGTCGGGATGTGTCGTCGGGTTAGCCATTGTCTGGCGGTATCATGATTTTTGAGGTTGCACTGTCGTCCTAATGCGCCGTAGGACTGTCCGTTTTGGCTCAGGGCATATTTCACCAAGGTCTGCTGCCATGTTTTTGTTTCGTCGCTGATGGTCTGCAGGTGTGGCTTCCAGCAGTCGGGCATGATAGGCGTAGGGACTTCGTAAATATCCAGGTCCAGGAGAAAGCAGTGGAGTGCCCATGCTTCCAGTGTTATCGGCTTAGTCGATTTCGATGAGAGCATTTTCCAGAAATATGCCAAAGATACTTTTTTTGTGAGGCAGGCTTGCATCGCGGCCGCGGTCCAGCCTGCGTCCCATCTTTTGATGCTGAGCCAGAGATAAAAGGCTTTCAG